>NZ_RKLZ01000002.1:0-15000 GCF_003797745.1 Rhodococcus sp. WS1
GTGAAGTACCAAAAAATATTTGGCACTGACATTCATCGACACACTGTTGAGTTCTCAAAGAACACGCACACACCATCACCACGACCCTATGGCCGCCGCTCCGGGGCAACTTTTCCAGCCTATCCCAACCAGGTCACCGGCGCAAACCGGAACCCCGTGAAGAAAAACTGGATTGTGTTCGCCAGGCACTTCGTACAACCTCGTGTCACTCACCCTCGCAGGTGGGAGTCGGTGTCCGTGTCGCTCTGACTTGGAATAAGTTACGCGTCCGCCGAAGTCTTTGCCAAATCCACAGGTCAGAGACTCGGAGGTATCCATTTCCCCAGCAAGATTGCCCGTTTCAGTCGATTTTCACCAATTCGGACATCATGTGACGCCGGACACCGTGGCCGGATCGGCACGCAGCGGGAACTCACACCACTTGGACTCGGATACCTGCATCCTCGAACAACGCGACTTGCTTTGCGTCTACTGCAGCATCGGTAACCAGCACGGCCCCCGGCGGTATCGGCGCCCACGCATGGAAAGGACGTTCACCAAGCTTGGCGGAGTGGGCGAGGATGTAGACCGCGCCGGCACGTTCGATCATCATTTCCTTGAGCCGGGTCTGATCGAGCTCAGCTTCACAAATACCCAGGTCAGCGGTAACTGCATCGGCACCGAGGAATGCCTTGTCAAACGACACCCTCTGCAGCGACGCTTCCGCCAGTGGCCCGACGAACCCTTGACTGAGCTGCCTCAGCGTCCCGCCGAGACATTCGACTCGAACACCATCAGCGTCGGCTAACGCCTCGAGCGCCGTCAGCCCTGCAGCGATCACCGTCAAATTCGTCACGTGACGTAAGAACTCTCCCATCGCTCCGACGGTGGTACCTGCATCAAGGAGCACGGTTTCTCCGGGCCGGACCTGCTCAGCAGCCCATTCGGCGATGCCCCGTTTGGCGTCGAATCCCTCCATTGCGCGTTGACGCAAGGAGGATTCCGGATGAGGGTTGAGAGCAATCGCCCCGCCATACGTTCGAGCAATTACTCCCTGGGCAGTCAACTGACTCAGGTCGCGACGGATCGTAGATGCAGTCACCCCGAATTGGGCAGACAGATCCTCGACACTGGCCAGACCGCTGGTGCGAGCGAGCCTCACAATCTCCGACCGCCTCGCCTCCGACTCCCGGATGACCATCGCTCCTCCCCCTACAAACCCTGGTGCTTACTTGGAAACGAATGTGCTGGTTGCCAATTCGGCCGCCTGCCGCAGCGCTTCGACCATACTACCGGCCTCGGCGATGCCCTTACCTGCAATATCGAAAGCGGTTCCGTGATCAACGGAGGTACGGATGACAGGTAACCCGACGGTGATGTTGACGCCGGCCTCGATCCCGAGAACCTTGACCGGGCCGTGCCCCTGATCGTGGTACATCGCAACGATCAAGTCGTAGTCCCCACGTCCAGCGAGGAAGAATGCCGTGTCCGCCGGCAGTGGGCCGTGGACGTCGATTCCTTCTGCCTTCAAGAGTTCAACGGCGGGAATGATCTTCTGCTCTTCCTCTCCGTACCCGAAAAGCCCGTTCTCCCCCGCATGCGGGTTGATCCCGCACACGCCGATTTTCGGAGATGGATTGCCCGTGCGCACCAAAGCTTCGTGACCTCGACGAATGGTCCTCTCGACCAGGCCGGGCTCGATCCTGGCAACTGCATCGAGCAGTCCGATGTGAGTGGTCACGTGAATCACCTTGAGCTTGGGGGTCGACAACATCATCGACACCTCCTCGGTACCGGTCAGGTGCGCAAGCAATTCCGTGTGTCCGGGATAGATGTGTCCTGCCGCATGCAGCGCTTCCTTGTTCAGTGGCGCCGTGCAGATCGACTGGACTTCACCGCGTACGGCGAGTTCGCTTGCGACGCGGATATATTGATAGGCCGCATCCCCCGCGACTGCCGACAGTTCACCCCAGGCGAGATCCTCGGGTAGCAAGTCCAGGTCGATGACGTTGATCCGTCCATCGTTGAATTCAGCATCCTTGATCTCCTCGATCGCGACCACGTCGACGTCTATTCCGAGCACCGTGGCAGCCAATCGCAAACGCTTCGCGTCGCCGACAACAACAGGGCGGCAACGCTTTCTCGTTTCGGCGTCGAGGAGTGCGGGGACGATCACTTCCGGTCCGACGCCGGCGCCGTCGCCCATCGTGACAGCAATCAGCGGCAGTGGAGTGGATTCGATTGACATGGGATTGACCTCGTTGTCTGAAGGTGGACTGTCCGGAGCGTCGACCGGGATGGGGCGCGCGAGAAACTTCGTTATAGAGAAAAGACTGTGTGCATTCCCGAAACTGCCTGGCCGCGTGACGATGTACCGTCCGGTGTGGTCGACGGAAAGTACGGCGCCGTGTTCAATTTCGTAAATCGGTGACAAAGTGTCGATCCGCAGGCGGTCGAGAACGCTGCGCGCGGTTTCGCCACCGGTAAGAACCAAGTCGATCGGGTACTCGCCGTGGGAGAATCCTGCATCGACGGCAGCGATCAGATCGGCGAGAGCCGAAACGAGATGGACGGATTCTGCAGGCACGACAGGTCCACTTACCGAAACCACGACGTTTCCGCGATCCAGTGCGTTCAGAATCGGAAGCGGATCGACCGAATGCGCCAGGAGTTCAGCACTGTTCACTTCGATATGGTGCGCACCTGAATCCCGAAGCAATTCCACTTGGTCCCCGGCAGACGCATCCGCCGTCCCCACAACCACCAAAGTAGATCGAGAATCACGAAGAGATGGACGCACGACGGGTGACTGCACGGTTCGTCGTCGTGCCACTGCCGTCGCGAGCGCCGAGGTTCCTACCAATCGAGAACCCCGAACCTCCTGTGCTGCAGCCACAATCAGTTCCAGATCACTGTCGGTCTCGACGTCGCAGATCGCCACCGACCCGGCTTCTGAGATCGACGCAAGAACCTGACTCAACCGCCCGGAGCGAATGTCGTCCAGCGATACGCCAGAAGTAATTGCCGACGAGCCGAGCGCCTCCGCAATCGACCGAGGAGCCGGCTTCGACTCCGCGCGCCACAGGTCGGTGGCGTGCAACGCAACCCCATCGACCAACACCACCCCGCCTTGCACCGTGCGCCCTTGCCTGGGCAGTCCGGCGGCGACGATGACCGGGGATCCGTCGCGGGAGAGTTCTCCAACCTCCGCCGCTATGTTGCCCCTGAGCAGGGAATCGATCTTCTTGACGATCTCGGAGCCGTCAGACGATTGCAGAACTGATCTCACGTCACGAGAGGCTCTGGCGGGGTCGGATCGCCGTGAGTGCAGATCGAAAACCGTCACTCCTGATCCGTCGGGCGCACCTGGGCCGAGTCGAAGCGATATGCCCGAACTGCGGAGCAGAAATCCTGCGGCCGACTCCGCGGCTCCGGAAAGATCATCAGCGATGATTACCAGTGGTTTCATCGAATTCCTCGACCCCCTTTCGGTCTGAATCGAGTATGCACAGCATCGCAACCGATGCGCGAAGTACGCAATCGAAGTTACGGGACTTGCGCGAAGTGCGCAACAGTGCCATTGTGAGCTGAGTTACAAGCGAGAGCCCGACGCGATTGTTCACCAACAGTCCGCTCGGAGCGTCGCCCCCACGCTGCCCCGTCAGGATCGAAAGGTCACCGATGACCAATACTCGTTTGCGAACACCACAGCTCTCCCGGCGATCCTTTCTGCAGTTCACCGGGCTGATCGGTGGCGCAACGCTTCTGGGCACGACTGCCGCGTGCGCCGGCCCTACCGGGAAGCCGACACAGGACACCCTGGTGCTCGGGCTCAACCGTTCGCTCGTCAGCCTCGACAACAAACTCAATCAATTCGACGCAGCAGTCACGGCTCAGCGAGGCGTCAGACAAGGTCTCACCCGGATCGGCGACAATCTGACACCGCAACTCGTTCTCGCTGACAGGTTCGAATCGACCGGCCCGACCGAGTGGACGGTTCGACTCCGCGAGGGCATCCGTTACTCCGACGGCACACCTGTGCTGATCGACGACGTCACGACGGCAATGCAGATGTACCAGCAGGTCAGCGGATCGTTTGTCGCACCGCAGTTCCCCGAGTGGCCGACGGTCGTCCCCATCGACGATCGCACCTTCATCCTTCGGACGAATTCCCCGGTGCCGGTTCTGGACTCGCTCATGTCCAACATCTTGATCACCCCGGCCGCTGCCAACGAACCCAACGAACTGCAGAGCGGAATCGGGTCTGGACCGTTCGTCGTCAGCGAATCGAACCGGGGCACCGGCGATTACACACTTGTCGCCAATGACAACTACTGGGGCCCGGCCCCTGGCGTTCGTCGTGTTCAGGTCCGCTTCATTCCCGAAGAGGCCGGCCGCGTCGTCGCACTTCGGAGCGGCGAGGTCGACGTCATCGACTCGATCAGTCCCGATTCCGCCGAACAACTCGCCGACCTGCCTGGTGTCCAGGTGGACACAGTGCCGAGCACACGCATCAACCAACTGTTCTTCAACTTCCGCAAGCCCGCCGATCACCCACTGTCCAATCCGCGTGTCCGAGAAGCTCTCACGTATGCCATCGACGGTGAGTCACTCGCTCGGGACGTGCTGATCGGATCCGCAGTCCCGGCCACCGGCCCCGCACCGTCGACCTTGGACGGAGCCGTGAAAACCGGTACTTACCAATATGATCCACGGAAAGCGCGGCAGATGCTCGAGGCCGAAGGCGCCGACGACCTCGAACTCACCTTCATCTGGGAAACCGGAGAGTTCACCAACGACGTCTCGGTGATGGAATCGGTACTCGAAATGATGAAGGCCGTGGGAGTACGCGTCAAACTCCAGCAGTTCGAACCGGGCGGTGACATCTCGTCCTGGCGCCAGGGCAAGACCGGCGACTGGGATGTGCTGGGCAACGGCTACGGCAACCAGACCGGACTTGCACTGACCACGTTGCAGGGGATGTACGCCGGCACAGCGGAGAAGGAAGCAACTCGCGACACCTATCACGGGTACGTCTTCCCCGAAATCACCGCGAAGATCCAAGCCGCATCCAGTGAACCAGACCCGACCAAGCGCGCCGCTCTACTCGACGCCGCACAACAAGACATCTGGAACACCTGGCCTTGCCTGTGGAGCTTCGTACCCAACGCACTCCTTGCGAAACGCACTCGTGTACAAAATGTTTCACTGACCCCGATCAACTCCTACGACCTCGGCGCCGTCCGATTGGAGGCCTGAGGCGATGACTCTCACCGCTCCGAAACCGCAAACCGCTCTCGGAATCTCTCCGCGTCGGCGCACAAGGATCAACCCGACCGTCAAATACGTGCTCAAACGCTTGGCACAGAGTGCCTTGACGATCTTCCTCACGCTCACAACAGTGTTCGTCCTGATCCGAATGGCTCCCGGCGATCCTGCCTACGCCTTGGCCGGACCGCTGGCCAGCACGGAGGATCTAGCACAAATCCGTGCTGACATGGGCTTGGACAAGTCGGTGTTCTCTCAATACCTGATCTACCTGTGGGACCTCGTCCATCTGAATCTCGGCACGTCGTACTCGTTCCAGGCGCCGGCCATGGACGTTGTCCTCGGCCGTCTCCCGTACACCATCACCCTTGCCGTCAGCTCCATTCTGCTGACCGCCGTGCTCTCGATTCCGCTGGGCGTGTGGATGGCCCGTCACGCGGACACCCGACGTGAACTCGGTGCGAACGTCGTGGCCGTCGGCGGGCAGTCCATGCCGGAGTTCTGGAGCGGCCTGATGCTGGTGACGATCTTCGCGGTCTTGATCCCAGTACTCCCGGCAGCCGGTTTCACCACATGGCCGTCGTTGATCCTGCCTACCGTCACCATCGCCATCCTTCAGATCGCGTTGATCTCCCGGATGGTTCGACGCGAAATGGTCTCGGCCTTCGCTTCTCCGTACATCACGGTCGCACGTTCTCGCGGAGTATCCGAACGCGAACTCACCTGGCGATATGCGATGCGTAATTCGGCGATTCCGATCGTCACCGCGCTGGGCACCAGATTTGCCGGAATGCTGAACGGCGTCGTGGTGGTCGAGGTCGTGTTCGCCTGGCCTGGTGTCGGCTCGCTGGTGGTCCGCGCACTCGAGACTCGCGACTACCCGCTCATCCAGGCCACCGTGCTTGTCACTGCGGTTCTCGCAGTGCTCGTGCAACTGGCAGTGGACCTCCTCTACCCCCTCCTGGATCCACGCGTGCGACTCGGAAAGGGCGCCAACTGATGACTACCGTCTTGGAACCTCCAACAACTCCACGCGCCAGCGCGGTCACCGAGGCAGACTTCGCACGCGCCGGAGCCACGCGCCGTAAGCGAGACAGCCGAGTCAAGATCTGGGCCGGCTCGATCTGCGCGCTCCTGGTGATTCTTCCTGTTGCATTGGCGGGACTACTCCCCCTTGCAGATCCGAACCAGACCAACCTGAGCAGTCGACGGCTACCGCCCCTCACCGACGGCCATCTGTTCGGCACCGATCAGTTGGGACGAGATCTCCTCTCACGGATCCTGCACGGCGGCCAGGTGTCTCTGACGATCGGTATTCTCGCCGTGATCGTCTCCGGGGTCATCGGCATAGTCGCCGGATCCGCCGCGGGGTACTTCGGCGGCTGGGTCGACACCGTCATCTCCCGCCTACTCGAAGCACAGCTTTCTCTGCCTCTGCTGATGATGCTGCTTCTCGTCGTTGCGCTGTTCGGTCCGTCCATTCCCGTCATCACGTTTGTCATCGCGATCGCGCAGTGGCCCGAGGTCGCACGGTTGACTCGCTCATTGGTACTCGTCGAACGCGAAAAGCCTTACGTAGCTGCAGCTCGAGTCCTCGGACTTACTCGCATGGCAATTCTGCTTCGTCACGTCATTCCGAACATCGTCAAGCAGGCCTCGCTCGTCGTCCTGCTGCTGCTCGCGCAGGCCGTACTGCTGGAAAGTTCGTTGAGTTACCTCGGCGCCGGACCGCAACGTCCGTTCGCAACGTGGGGACGAATCATCGCCGACGGCCAGGACTACATCACCACGTCATGGTGGATCGTCACGTTGACCGGTCTGATGATCGTGCTACTGGTCGTCGGAGTGAACCTACTCGGCGACGGCCTGCGCGATCGTCCTGCAGGTTCGAAACGACTGGGCGCAAGCCTGTTCGGGCGTGGCAACGCCCAGAAAGCAAAGGCGTGAGACATGGGCAATCTACTACGGGTCGACGACCTCCAGATCGAACTTGTCACGGCGAATGGCGTCATCCGAGCCGTCGACGGGGTGTCCTTCTGCATCGACGCCGGTGAAACCGTCACCATCATCGGTGAATCCGGCTCCGGAAAGTCGACCACGGCCATGGGAATCCTCGGGCTGCTTCCGGACGATCTTGCCGTTCTTTCCGGGAAAGCCGTGTTCAAAGGCCAGGACATTCTCGGAAACACGAAGATCTTGAACGATATTCGTGGAAAACACATCGCCCTCATCCCCCAGGACCCGATGACGGCTCTGAGTCCCGTCCACACCATCGGCAGCCAACTTCGAGAAGCAGTGCGCCACAGCGGTGTGACCGCGAAGAAGCAACAAATCGAGCGGGCAGTGCAACTGCTCGAGCAGGTACGCATTCCGTATCCGGATAAGCAACTCGACAAGTACCCGCATCAACTGTCGGGTGGAATGCTGCAGCGCGTCCTCATCGCCGGAGCTCTTGCTGCCGGCCCCGAACTGATCGTGGCCGACGAACCCACCAGCGCATTGGACGTCACCGTTCAGGCCGGGATTCTGGATCTATTGCTCGAATTGCAGGAACGCACCGGGATCGGAATGCTGGTCATCACCCACGACCTCGGAGTCGCCCGACTCGTATCCGATCGCATCTACGTGATGAAGGACGGACGTTTTGTCGAGACCGGTAGCGCCGACGTTCTCGTCGACTCACCGCAAAGCGCCTACACACAAAAGCTTCTCGACGCCATACCGCACCTGGGGCCTTGGGATGGCGACCCCGCCCGTTCAACACAGATCGGAGCCTCGGCATGAACCCCCACGAAACGCCACTTCTCGCCGTCGAAGATCTCGTTGTCGAGTATCCGGTTCCCGACGGAGTTTTCCGAGCCGTGGATGCTGTGAGCTTCTCGGTGGAAAAGGGCAAGACCCTGGCCATCGTCGGCGAATCCGGATGTGGCAAGTCGACAATCGCTCGATCTATCGTCCGACTCCTCACACCGACCAGTGGACGCATTCTCGTCGACGGCAATGACATCGCGCAGATGTCGGAGAAGTCACTGCGCCCCTTCCGCTCTCGCGTTCAAATGGTGTTCCAAGATCCGTACGGATCGCTGGACCCCCATCTGACTGCCGAGGACATCATCGGAGAACCACTGCGCCTCAAAGGTGTTCGGAGCAAGTCTGAACGCGCCAAGGCAGCAGCAGAACTCGTCGATCGCGTTGGCCTGCCCAACTCGGCACTACACCGGCGTCCGGCAGAGTTCTCCGGTGGCCAACGTCAGCGCATCGGAATTGCCCGTGCACTTGCCAGCGGACCCGAGATCCTGGTCTGCGACGAAGCGACCAGCGCTCTCGACGTTTCGGTGCAAGCGCAGGTACTCGCGCTCCTACGTGAAATTCAGACCGATACCGGTCTGACGTACGTTTTCATCTCACACAACTTGGGCGTCGTCCGAGAAATCAGCGAGACCGTAGTCGTGATGTCGAAAGGAGCCATCGTCGAATCCGGTTCCACAGAAACAGTTCTCGCCAGTCCGCGCGAGCCGTACACCCGCGCACTACGAGGCGCTGCTCTCGATCCCACCACCATGGTCGGCATCAAACCACGCCACGTGGTGGCAGCCCTGTCCAAGAACTTGCTAGCCAAGCAGACCGAATCACGAGGAGTTGCCTGATGACCGCCCCACTCGAGCTTCCGAAACTGGTGCTCGGCACTATGACCTTCGGAGATACGGTCGACATATCGGGTGCCGGATCGATGCTCGACGCAGCACTAGGCGCCGGTATCTCTCACATCGACACGGCCAACGGCTATGCGGGCGGTGAGTCCGAGCGCATGCTGGCAAAGCTCCTCCATGGCCGACGCGATTCCGTCACTCTGGCCACCAAAGCAGGAATGCCACACCCCGATGCCGGTGACAACAGCCCACTCTCGGCAAAGGGACTCCGAGCAAGCATCGAAGGAAGTCTGCGCAGACTCGACTCGGACTACGTCGACCTGTTCTATCTCCATCAGCCGGACCGAACCGTCACGCTGACCGAAACTCTTACCACCGTCGCGGAACTGGTTGCCGAGGGCAAGATCCGCACACTCGGCGTATCCAACTTTGCCGCGTGGCAAATCAGTGAAATCAACTACACCGCAGACACAGTCGGTGCTCCGCGACCGATCGTCGCACAACAGCTCTACAACTTGCTCGCGCGTCGCATCGAAGAAGAATACGCAGAATTCGCGGACGTGACCGGACTGACCACCATGGTCTACAACCCACTCGGTGGGGGCCTGCTCACCGGGCGCCACACCTTCGAGGAAAACCCCGTCGACGGCCGATTCGGCGACTCCCGTCTTGCGTCGATGTACAAGGAGCGATACTGGAACACACAGATCTTCGACGCCATTGCACAACTGACGGCGATCGCGGAACAGTCGGGCATCTCCCTGACCGAGCTTGCGTTGCGCTGGCTGGTCAGCAAGCCCGTCGCCGGATCGCTGCTCCTCGGAGGATCCAAAGTTACGCACCTCGAATCCAATATCGCGGCCATCGGGCGAGGTCCACTCGACGCCTCGACCGTCGAAGAGTGTGACCTAGTCGGTGCCGCCCTACGAGGCCCCATGCCCAACTACAACCGCTGAAACACCCGACCTTCATCAGGAAGAGTTCTTCACTATGTCAGCACAGGAATTCGCCGCACGTATCCGAGGACGCGAACGCATTCTCGGATACTGGTCCGTCATCGACAGTCCGGTCTCGACCGAATGGATTGCGCACGTCGGCTGGGACTACATTGCCCTCGACATGCAGCACGGCCTGATCGGCTATTCGGGGATGGTCGCCGGGCTCACCGCCATCGACTCGTCACCGTCCACTGTCGGGATGGTGCGCGTCGAGGCAAACAATCCGACGCCCATCGGCCGTGCACTCGACGCGGGCGCTGTGGGCGTCATCGTTCCGCTGATCAACAACGCCGAAGAGGCAGCGGCCGCCGTGGCAGCCGCCAAGTATCCGCCTTTCGGCATCCGCTCCTACGGACCCATGCGCTCTCAACTCCGTATCGGCCCCGTTCCCGCCGACGCGAACCGCGACACCGTTGTATTTGCGATGATCGAGACCCCACAGGGTCTGGCGAACGTCGAAGAGATCTGCGCAGTGCCCGGTTTGGACGGCGTGTACGTCGGGCCGTCCGACCTACGAATCGCCGTCGGCGGTAAGCACTCCAACGATCCGGACGTCGCCGAGGAATTCGAAGCAGCGCTCACCCGGGTGCGCGAAGCTGCCGCCGTCAGCGGAGTCGCTGCGGGAATCCACACACCTTCCGGTCAGGTTGCGGCACAACGGCTCGGGGAGGGCTACACGTTCGCGACCGTGGCCTCGGACCTGACACATCTGGCGAACATCTCGGCTCAGCATTTGGATGCCGCCAAGTCCTGATCCGGGTACAAAAATGGCGATGCTCCCGCACTTGGTACGGGAGCATCGCCATTCTCGAACAAACTATCGCTGAATCGCCTTGATCTCGAGGAACTCTTCGAGCCCGAACGTGCCGGCCTCGCGCCCGACGCCCGACTGCTTGTACCCACCGAACGGAGCATTCGTGTTGAAGGCGCCGCCGTTCACCTCGACTTGCCCGGCCCGCAGTTGCCGGGCGACGCGATCCGCGCGATCGGGGTCACCTGACCAAACGCCACCGGCCAGTCCGTACTCGGTGCCGTTGGCGATACGCACTGCGTCGGCCTCGTCTTTGTAGCCCATGATCGAGAGGACCGGTCCGAAGATCTCCTCGCGCGCAATGGTCATGTCTTCGGTCACGTTCGCGAACACCGTCGGACCGACGAAATATCCACTGGCCAGACCAGTTTCGCGACCGTCGACAACCGCGGTGGCACCTTCCGACACACCTTTCTCGATGTATCCGCGAACGCGTCCCAGCTGATTCGCGTTCACCAGAGGACCAAGCACCGAAGTCGGCTGAGTCGGATCACCTACCGGGAAATGAGCGGCGACTGCAGCAGCAATTGCCGCTGCCTCATCCACCTTCTCCGCGGGAACCAACATACGCGTCAGCGCCGAACAGGTCTGGCCCGAATTGATGAAGCACTTTGCGACGCCATCCGTGACAGCCTTTTCGAGATCGGCGTCGTCGAGAATGACATTCGCCGACTTGCCGCCCAGCTCGAGCGAGACCTTCTTGATGGTGTCCGCGGCAACGATGGCCACTCGCTTGCCTGCACGAGTCGATCCGGTGAAGGAGACCATGTCGACCTCAGGGTGGCCGGCGATGGCTTCGCCCACTACCGGGCCGTAGCCACTCACCAGGTTGAATACACCTGCAGGCAAACCAATTTCGTCGAAGATGTCAGCGAGAGCGTACGTGATGAGTGGCGCAACCTCGGTGGGCTTGAGAACCACGGTGCAGCCCGCGGCGAGCGCACCGCCGACCTTCAAGACAACTTGGTGGAGCGGGAAGTTCCAGGGAGTGATGGCGCCGACAACACCCGCAGGTTCGCGAACAATCAGCGAATTCCCGACCTCGTGAGCGTCGAAATCATAAGTGCGAGCCAATTCGGCAAATGCATTCAAATTCGCGAGCGGCATTCCGATTTGTACGGGCTTCGCGAATCCGATCGGCATTCCCATATCCTGCGAAACAAGCGCCGCAAGATCATCGGTGCGTTCGGCAATTATCGCCGCGGCCTTGGAAAGATATTCGGCGCGCTCACCGCCGGATAGTGCAGACCAGGCAGGGAACGCCTTTCGTGCTGCCTTCGCGGCCGCGTCGACATCTTCGACAGTGCCTTCGGCGACAGTTCCTATCAGCTCTTCGGTAGCCGGATTGAGAACGTCGATCCGACCGCTGCCAGTGGATTCGATCCAGGCGCCATCAACATAGATTTTGGTGCGGTCGAGAATATCGGTCATCGAAGCCTCCGTAGTCATCACGCGTGCACAGGTGAGGTGGGCCCGATCACACGGGGCACCTCTTCCGAGCCTAGCCACGCTCGACGGGTTCCGTGGCGGGTTGGTATCGCGATTGGCGTTCGACTCACGAGACCTGTGGTGAGCGCAGGCTTTTCGCGGATCGTGTGAACGTATCGTTCCCCTCGTCTAGGAGGGTGAGAGTGTCGTTCACTCGATCCCGGACGGGGTGGTGAGCCGGCCGTGCTCGCTCGTGATGGTGTGAACGGGGCGTTGGGTCGATCTGAGGCGACGGACGTACCGTTCACTCGGAGAGTGCGGGGTGGGTTTTTTGGGGGGGGTTTGGGTACGAGAAAGCCCCCCAACCATCACTGGTTGGGGGGCTTCTCTTAATTTGTGTTCGGCGGTGTCCTACTCTCCCACACCCTGTCGAGTGCAGTACCATCGGCGCTGAAGGGCTTAGCTTCCGGGTTCGGAATGGGACCGGGCGTTTCCCCTTCGCTATGACCGCCGTAACTCTATGAAACTGTCACAGTAACCAACCTGTGATCCAGATCCTCCACACACCCACCACCCGTGAATATCAGGGGTGATCGATGATGGATGATCGAAATCAAGGTATCTGTGTGTTGTTTCAGATACCGCACAGTGGACGCGTAGCTTCTTTGTGGTAAGTCCTCGGCCTATTAGTACCAGTCACCTGCATGCATTACTGCACTTCCAGTTCTGGCCTATCAACCCGGTGGTCTGCCGGGGGCCTTACCCCCTCGAGGGGGTGAGAAACCTCATCTTGGAACAGGCTTCCCGCTTAGATGCTTTCAGCGGTTATCCCTTCCGAACGTAGCTAACCAGCGGTGCTCCTGGCGGAACAACTGGCACACCAGAGGTTCGTCCGTCCCGGTCCTCTCGTACTAGGGACAGCCTTCCTCAAGTTTCTAACGCGCGCGGCGGATAGAGACCGAACTGTCTCACGACGTTCTAAACCCAGCTCGCGTGCCGCTTTAATGGGCGAACAGCCCAACCCTTGGGACCTACTCCAGCCCCAGGATGCGACGAGCCGACATCGAGGTGCCAAACCATCCCGTCGATATGGACTCTTGGGGAAGATCAGCCTGTTATCCCCGGGGTACCTTTTATCCGTTGAGCGACACCGCTTCCACTTGCCGGTGCCGGATCACTAGTCCCGACTTTCGTCCCTGCTCGACCTGTCAGTCTCACAGTCAAGCTCCCTTGTGCACTTGCACTCGACACCTGATTGCCAACCAGGCTGAGGGAACCTTTGGGCGCCTCCGTTACATTTTGGGAGGCAACCGCCCCAGTTAAACTACCCACCAGGCACTGTCCCTGAACCAGATCATGGTCCGAGGTTAGAGGTCCAATTCGATCAGAGTGGTATTTCAACAACGACTCCACGATAACTGGCGTCACCGTTTCACAGTCTCCCACCTATCCTACACAAACCGAACCGAACACCAATACCAAGCTGTAGTGAAGGTCCCGGGGTCTTTTCGTCCTGCCGCGCGTAACGAGCATCTTTACTCGTAATGCAATTTCGCCGAGTCTACGGTTGAGACAGCTGAGAAGTCGTTACGCCATTCGTGCAGGTCGGAACTTACCCGACAAGGAATTTCGCTACCTTAGGATGGTTATAGTTACCACCGCCGTTTACTGGGGCTTAAATTCTCAGCTTCGCTCCCGAAGGAACTAACCGGTCCTCTTAACCTTCCAGCACCGGGCAGGCGTCAGTCCGTATACATCGTCTTACGACTTCGCACGGACCTGTGTTTTTAGTAAACAGTCGCTTCTCACTGGTCTCTGCGGCCCCACCCAGCTCAGACAGTAAATGTCGTCACCAAACAGGGCCCCCCTTCTCCCGAAGTTACGGGGGCATTTTGCCGAGTTCCTTAACCATAGTTATCTCGATCGCCTTAGTATTCTCTACCTGACCACCTGTGTCGGTTTGGGGTACGGGCCGTGTGAAAGCTCGCTAGAGGCTTTTCTCGGCAGCATAGGATCACTGAATTCGCCTCAATCGGCTACGCATCACGTCTCAGGCTATGTGTGACCCGGATTTGCCTAGGTCACGCCCTACACGCTTACACCAGTATTACCACTGACTGGCTCAGCTACCTTCCTGCGTCACCCCATCGCTTGGCTACTACCAGATCAGGTCCCATGCATCCACCAACTCGAGACCCGAAGGTCTTCTCGTGGCTTCAGGATGGTTAGTATCACTGATTCACCATGGGCGCGTTCACACGGGTACGGGAATATCAACCCGTTGTCCATCGGCTACGCCTGTCGGCCTCGTCTTAGGTCCCGACTCACCCTGGGCGGATTAACCTGGCCCAGGAACCCTTGGTCATTCGGCGGACGAGTTTCTCACTCGTCTTTCGCTACTCATGCCTGCATTCTCACTCGTGTGGCCTCCACGGCTAGGTCACCCTGCCGCTTCCATGGCCACACGACGCTCCCCTACCCATCCACACACCTGCCAGAAAATCCTTGGATCAACTGGGGGCTATTGCGTGAATGCCGCAGCTTCGGTGGTGTACTTGAGCCCCGCTACATTGTCGGCGCAGGATCACTTGACCAGTGAGCTATTACGCACTCTTTCAAGGGTGGCTGCTTCTAAGCCAACCTCCTGGTTGTCTTCGCGACCCCACATCCTTTTCCACTTAGTACACGCTTAGGGACCTTAGCTGGCGATCTGGGCTGTTTCCCTCTCGACTACGAACCTTATCGCCCGCAGTCTCACTGCCGCGCTCTCACTCACCGGCATTCGGAGTTTGGCTGATTTCGGTAAGCTTGTGGGCCCCCTAGACCATCCAGTAGCTCTACCTCCGGTGAGAAACACGCGACGCTG